>CBDCFX010000001.1:0-8504 GCA_965216495.1 Acidimicrobiia bacterium
GACACTCGACCGCATCCTCGACGGACGCCTCATTCTTCGGGCGCTCGAGGACCTGCGCAAGAGCGGCCGAAGCGGTGCAACCACGAATCGATATCTGGCGGCGATCCGCAAGTGCCTCGCCTACGGTGTCCGCCATCGCCTGATTTTCAAGAATCCGGCTCGTGGGCTGGGCTCAGCGAGGGAACTGAAGCGAGTACGCCGGCTGACTCCAGCGGAGCGAAAGAGGCTCCTGGCTGCATGCGAGCGCTCCCGTGATAGCCGCCTCTACCCGCTGACGCTTCTGGCGCTGGCAAGTGGCGGCCGACAGGGCGAGCTCTTGGGACTCACCTGGGCTGATCTCGACTTCGAGCGGGCCCGAGTGCAGTTCACCAACACGAAGAACGGAGACAGTCGGGGAGTCGGGATCTCACCGGAAGTGCTCCAGGTACTCCGCGAGCGGCTCCTGCGACATGTCTCAGGCCTTGTGTTCGCCGATGGGACCGGACGGGCCACGTGGCCGCGGGACGCCTGGGATACAGCCGTTGCTGCGGCCAAGCTGAAGGACTTCCGATTCCACGACACCCGCCACGACTACGCAAGCCGCCTGGCCGAGTCTGGCGCCACCCTGGCCGAGCTCGCCGAGGCTCTCGGACACCGGACGCTAGCGATGGTCAAGAGGTACTCCCACCTGACAGAGGGCCACGTGGCAGATGTGACGCGCCGGGCGTCGGAGGCACTGCTGTGATGAGCGACGAACCTAGTGACGGCACCGTTACTAGGAGGCCGCGTCCCTAGAGGACGGGGCAATACAAACGGCCCGCCTGGAGCTCCAACTCCAGACGAGCCTAACCCCGCAAAGGAGATACCCCTATGCGAAGCCAGACCGAGACTACACCCGCCACCCTGAAGGAAGCCAAGCGAGAGGTCCGAGGAATCATCGCCGAGCTCAAGGCCATCGGAAAGCGTCTTGAGCCCATCCGAGACGCAATACCTCGAGCCCCGGAGCCGATGAGGACGCTGATGCAGAATGGCTACATACCGAGCGATGAAGCCGAGATGCTCTGGGGCGATCTCGACTGTGCCGCGAGGAGCGCGGAGGACAGCGACATTCTGGGCGCCGCGATCAACTACCTGGAGTACTCGATGAGCTGGTCAAGCCGCAAGCGGCGAGAGCTGCTGTTCATGGAGGCAAACGACCTCGACAACGATCCCCCGCCGGCACCTCTGAGCATGGAGGAGTTCCGCAACCTCGAAGCTGAGGCCGGCGATCTACCGGAAGACACTAGTTGGCGGCTGGGCCTCACTCTGAGCCGCATGGACCCGACCGAAGAGGCCTTTCTCGAGACACTGAGTACTATCGCCCGCCTCAAGATTCGCAGGTCGGTCGACAGCCTAACCTTCGGCATCAAGAGAGCCATGCGGGAAAGGCGACCAGCACCCATCCACTTCGAGTCGGCCAAGTACGCCGCCGACTCACTGGAGAGCGCTCTGGCCGCACTGGAGGACTGCCGAGAGGCACCAGAGTGCAAGGACATGAGGGCAACTCTCGGGGCGCTGCGGCGCCTGCAGGGCGTTTCTGAGGACATGTTGCGGGAGCTTCAAGGCTAAGGCGAAAGGGCGCCGGCCGAGAAAGCAGGGCAAGCATGAAACGAGACGAAGCCGAAGCGCTACGTGTCCTGGTTTCACGTATCCGTGAAGAGGGGGCACCCGAGTGGGTCGCCCAGGAGATCGAGCGTCTACTCCAGCGCAAGAAGGGAGGCCGCCGCAGGGACAGCGACCTCGATCGGCGCCGGAAGGACGCACCAGAGATTCACTCGCCAGTGCTTGAGCGGGTGCTCGCCGGCATGACAGTGAGCGAAGCCGACGCTGCGGTGGCCGCCCTCCGCTATCCCTACAGCGCCAACGGCGCCAGGACGGTCCGCAAGCGGCGCCGACGCACCTCCAACTACGAGGACCTGGAGGGCATCGTGGCTGGTCTAGTCGAGCGGGAGGTGCAACGCGGCGCGACTGAGGAGCAGGCTTGCAGGATAGTCGCGGATCGGTGGTCCGATGTCGGAGCTGCGCCTTCCGGCGTCAGGAGGGTGTATGAGAGAGCCCTCGACCCCGATCATGCCGGACACAGCTTCGTCCTGTTCATACGTACCGCTAGTAGAGGAGGGGGGCCGGAAACTTAGGCCCTCGTTTCTGGCCCCTAGCTTCCGCTCTTCAGCGTCGCCGAAACTGGCGACGCTATGAAAAATCTCCCGGCGCTCATCACGGTGAAGCGAGCCGCCACGGACTTCTTCGACGGGTCCGAGCAGGTTGTACGGCGGCTGATCTTCAATGGCGATCTCGACGATGCCGTCGTGCGAATTGGCCGGCGTGTCTGGCTTCGCACGGACAGGCTGTTCGAGATCGTCGAAGCGCACACAGGTGCCGAGCCCTGGGACACGCCATGGCGCGACAAGCTCGGTAGACCTCCAAAGGCGGCTGCATGACCATCCGCCAGGTCGCCTGCCCGGCAAGCCCGCTGGGCGAGTTGCACATGTGCGTCTACGAGATCGACCGAGGTGTCTGGAAGTGTCGCACCTGTGGTCTCGGTGGGACGACATCAGGATTCGCTCGGCTCAACGACCTTGAGGCGGAGCGGCACCGGCTCGCTACCGAGCTCGATATCCGGACATTCGAACTCGAGCTGGAAACGGGGCGGGCCCGATGATCGAACTCACCGAGTCCGAGAAGCGCCGTATCGAAGAGGGCGAACAACTCGAGACGGCGCGAGGCTGGTGGCTGGCCGACCTACTCAAGCGCCCCGAGTTGGTCGAGGCTCCAGAGCCCCTGTTGCGTTGTCTCGCATGGCCGGGACGGCTCGTCGTTCTCGCGGCCCCCGACAAGGCAGGGAAATCGACCCTGCTCGGAGCGGCTTCCTCGGCGCTGACCGCTGGGCAGCCGTGGCTCGAGTGCGAGACGACCCCCGGTGTAGTGGTCTGGCTGGGCGAGGAGCATCCTGGTGATGTTGCTCGGAGGCTCGCCGGATCGGGAGCTGATCCCGATCGAGTTCGTGTCGTCCGACTGAGGACCGACCCAGCCGGTGACCTCGAAGCCGAGATTCGTGAGTACGGGGCGTCCTTGGCGATCGTTGACACGCTCGCCGGGTATGCGGAGAGTGCCGCTCCTGAGTCCGGCTCGGCGTCCGCATGGGCTCGAGTCATGCGGCCTCTTGCGCGGCTAGCGCAGGAGACTGACTGCGCGATCGTCGTACTGCACCATGTCCGCAAGTCTGATGGCACCGTTCGCGACAGCGGCGAAATAGCGGCAGCGGCTGACGTACTGATCGAGATGCAGGGTCCCTTCACTGGGACTACACGGCGGCTCATCTGGCGTGGCCGGTACGGCCGAGGGTCAATCGCGCTGAAGCTGGAAGACGGCGCCTACCACGTGACGGAAGAGCGGACCGAGGCGAGTGTCGATGCGGCGATAACCAACTTCATCGCGGCTCACCCGGGCTGTACGAGACAGGCTGTGATTGATGGTTTGGGCCGAAGAGCCGAGGACATCAGGCAGTCCATTGCCCGCCTGGTCGACGCCGGGACGGTGGAGGACAGAGGGACAGGAAAGGCACGCGCCCCGAGAGCCTTCTACGTCGTCCCAGCCTCGGGACGACGCTCCACAAGCGACACCTACGTCGTCCCGTCGTCCGCCCTTGCGGGACTTACCTCGGACGACGTTGGCGGACGACCACCGAGCGTAGTCGTCCCAGTCCCACCTAAGGGTGGGACGACGACGCGGGACGTCCTAAGAGAACAACACGGCTGCCCAGCATGTGAACGGCAGGGAGCACCTTGTCACGAGCACTACCAGGGGATAGCTCGATGACGTCGGCTCGAGGTAATCACTGGCCGGCGGTCGCGGTGCTGGCTGCGCAGGTCCTTCGCCACCCAGGATCGGTGGTACGGGTCGAGGTACGCCACGACGACGGGTGCGCCATCTTCAGGGACGGATCCTGCGACTGTGACCCCGAGGTCGTCGCCAGCGCGGTCAGGCCAGAGGTGGTTCTGCATGGGCGCTAGGTCCTGGCGCAAGGGCCAGCGCGGAGAGCTCGAGCTGGCGCGGCTTCTGTCTGCGGAGGGATTCGCGGCCACCCGGGGAGCCCAGCACCGGGGCGGGTCTGACAGCCCGGACGTCGTGTGCCGGGACCTGCCCGGCCTGCACTTCGAGTGTAAGCGGTGCGAGCGACTCCACCTGTACGACGCACTCGAGCAGGCCAAGGCTGATGCCGGCAAGAGGCTGCCGGTGGTAGCGCATCGACGCAACGGCCACGAATGGGTGGCGATTCTGCGGCTTGGGGACCTTCTGGCGTTGATTCGGGCGCAGAAGGAGACGGTGGGGCTAAATCGCGGTGGACGCCCAAAAACTAGGTCCAACGGCGACCCGGTTATGCCGGACACCCGCCCCACGTTGGCCGAGGCTGGCATCACCACAACGGCGGAGGACTGCTGATGCCGAAACGCAAACAGAGCCTCTGGCGGCGCGATTACGCACGTCTCGAAGACCTGGCCACCGAGGGGCGGACCCGGAAGGGCATAGCTGCCGAACTCGGGATGCTGTGGGGAGACTTCCAGCGCGAGCTCAAGCGCGTACCTCTGGCCCTTTTGCGCCTCGAGCGAGGGGAGGCAGCGCATGAGAAGCGCCTGATCGACCGTCTCCACCAGGCGCTCGACGTCAAGAACCAGAGCGCGATCACGCCGGCAATCTTCTTGTTGAAGAGCCGCCATCGGTGGAACGACCGCCCGCCGCCAGAGCCAGCGCAGCAGTCCACGACCAACGTCACGATCGCCCTGCCCGGAGCACTACCTCTCGAGCGCTACGAGAAAGAGATCACCGCCCACGTCGAGCGGAAGCAACTACAGGGAGGCACCAATGGCGAAAGCCGAACAGGCTGAGGCGGCGATCAGGCTATCGCCCTTCCAGGAGCGCGTCCTGGCGACGCCCGAGGACGTTGACCTCTTCCTCGGTGGTGGTCGCGGGGGAGGGAAGTCCTTCACGCTGGCTCTGCTAGCCCTTCGACACGCCGAGCAGTACGGGGCCCGGGCTCGGGCTCTCTACATCCGTCAGAGCTTCCCGGGTGTTCGGGACTTCGAGACCCTGACGCTCGAGCTCTACAGCTCGATCTACGGCGCCAGCGCCCGGTACAACAGCGCTGACAAGGTGTGGCGATTCCCGAACGGCGCGACCCTCGAGCTCCAGCAGGCACAGACACAGCAGCAGCTCACCAAGTTCCAAGGCCGCTCGGCGACTCTGCTCCTGGCCGATGAGTGCGGCGAGTGGTCCTCATCCGAGATCCTCGACCGCCTGCGAGGAAACCTCCGCTCGCCTCGAGGCGTGCCGACGCGAGTGGTGATGGCCGCGAATCCCGGAGGCGTGGGCCACAGCTGGCTACGGCAACGCCACGTCGACGGCCGCACTCCCTGGCTGCCCTACGAGACCGCCGAGCTTGGGGCCAAGTTCGTGAGCTGCCCGAGCACTCACGAGGACAACCCTTTCCTCGACCACGAGAGCTACAAGGCGCAGCTCCTGGCCGCCACTGCCACCGATCCAGAGCTCAGAGAGGCTTGGATCGGAGGTGATTGGTTCATCGTTCGCGGCGGGATCTACTTCGAGGGCGTCAACTGGGAGCGAATCACGCTCGATGGCGACAGCTGGTCGCCCGAGTGGCTCAAGAGCGAGAACGGCAAGGCCTTCCGCCCAGACTGGCGGATGCACTGGCAGGGCCCGCCGCGCTGGCGATCGCTCTGGTCGATCGACCACGGCCGGAGTGCGCCACTGGTCGCCTTGCTGGCGCTTCGCCCGCGCTTCGTCGGTCTACCGACCCCAGACGGGCGGAAAGTCAGCAAGGACGCCTGGGTGATCGTTGACGAGGTGGCTCTGCACGACCCCAATGACCTGAACCGCGGCCTGGGGCTCGACATCGCCGACGCGGCGCTCCACATCCACGGAAAGGCCGATGAATGGGGACTTGGTACGCGAGCGGTTCTCGATGCCGCCTGCTTCGCTCGCCACGGCCATGATCGCGGCTCCCTGGCTGCAGAGTACGAACGCTCCGGCATCCGCGTGAGTGAATCCACAAAGGGCTCACGTATTGGTGGCTGGGAGCGGCTCAGGCGCCTTCTACTTGCCGACGACGGCGAGGCGCAGGTGCTCATCTCCGATCGCTGCCGCTACCTCCTGGAGACTCTGCGCACGCTCCCCAGAGACGGGGACGATGTAGATACCCGGGCGGCCGACCACGCCGCGGACGCGCTGCGCTATCTCGCGATGGAGGACTACGTGGGTGGCGAAGTCACCGTGACCCGCGCGAACTTCTTGAGGTGACACGCCCGCTAGGGCAGAAAGGACCACATGAAAGACCTACTGACGGAAGCCGACGTTTCAACCCAAACCATGATCCCGGGGGCAACCCTGCAGGCCTGGCGCGAAGGGCACACCGTCCACTCGACGCCGGGACCCGGATGGATCGAGACGCCCGATGGCATCCGCTACCAGTTCCAGGCGGTTCAGTCCTGGATGGGAGGCGGGCAGTACATCGCAGCGCTTCGGGAACGGCTCGCGGACCTGGAGGCAGCATGACGGACGAACGGAGCATGACCCTCGGCGAACTGCCGGACTTCCCGAAGTTCAGCGACGATTACAAGACGCCGGGCTTCCAAAGCGCCCAGAGCGGCTACGGGTCGCTGCGCGGAGTGATGAAGTCTCACCGGGACGAGATCGCGCGGATCGACGCCAACCTCGAGATCGGAGACATGGCGAAGCGACGGCTCAAAACCCGAGCAGCCGCCAAGGCCAGCGAGGAGCTCGAGAAGATCAAGCGTGACTACGGAAGCAAGGCGCGCGCAGCTGCGATCCTGGCAGAGGCGGAGCTGCTCTCTGGCTCGACCGTGGTCGAACGTGTCCCAAGCTGGCAACAGCGCGAGGTGCGCGACTGGCTGCTCGGCCTATCGCCTCCAGAGCGCTCGAAGGCGATCACCGACGCTATGCACGCGGATGACCCGCAGGTGCTTGTCTCGGTGTTGTCTGGCCCAGCCGCCTTCGGCCTGCTTCCGACCTCCGACATGCGCCGGCACGTGGCCCGACAGCTCGACCCCGGGCAGGCCAGGCTGGCTGACGCCCTGGCGGATGCAGTCAAGTATCTACGGGTCGGCGAGAGGATCGTTGCGTCGGAGATCGCCAAGTCTCGCGATCCTGAAGCCGCTCGGGCTGATGAGATCGCAGCGGCTCAGGCTCGGACGCTCGCGGAGCGGGCAAAGGACACGCCACCGGCTGCAGCCTAGGAACGGCTGGGTTTCTTCATCTCGCCCAGCCAGGCGCCACCCGGTCACGTCCGTCGCGCCGGGTGGCGCCGTTCCATCTAGAAGTACCGGCAACAGCACCTCTAGCCAGAAGGATGCTGCGCGTCGAGCAGAAGTACCGGCGCCGCTACTTCTGCTTGTTCAGGGCCCTGCTAGGCTCCACCGATGGCACGGGAGCTTGTCAGTGGCCGGTACAACATCGACGGAGACCTGCTCGCCGGCGGCGAGTTGATTGCCGAGCTCACCTTCAACCTGAAGGAGTGGGAGGAGCACGGTAGCGAGGAGAGGATCTGGGAGGTGACGGTCGTCTCTGGCTTGGACGAGGCCACCAGGAAGGCGCTCCCTTCCGGGAAGGAACTCGAACTTTCATTTCGAGGGACCGGCTCGAGGATGCTCGTCGTGTCGGCGAAGGGCGGCCTAGAAGTCACCAGAGGACCAGAGAATCCCAACATCGTCAGGGCCGTGAGAAGGGCCGAAGAGCAGGCTCGAGAAGAAGGAGGGGAGTACTGGCAGTGGCTCACGCACGACGAGCTCCGACACTTCGACTTTCCCGAGCGGCTCGAGGGGCTCTCTCCTCCCGAGCTAGAGAAGAGACTAGAGTTGCTGCGGTACTACCTGGCAAACGGGTTCAGGAATCGGCGCGGAAACTACATCCTCGATGACGACATGTCCCATGATCACCTTCGGGAGGTGGAGGAGAGGCGGGAGCGGTACGAGCGCTGGAAGAGCCAACAGTCGGGCACTGACTGAGTTCCCGGGGTGAGGCGCCCACGATGACGCAGGACGACCGGCCCGAGTTCTGGGAGCTGCTCACCCTCGACGAACTGCGGGAGCGCTACTCAGTCCGCGGCGAGCTCGACGGCCTCTCTCCGAAAGAGCAGGAGGACCGGCTCGAGTTCATCCGGTGGTGCATGGCGATCGGGATACTGGAGGAGGACGGGACCTCGTGGATGGGCCACCGCCATGGCGAGTTCAGCCAAGCTGCCCAAAAGCAGTTCGCAGACGGGTCCAAGCGCTACCAGCGGTGGCGACGAAAACAGTCCGATCCGTGACGGTCTGACCCAACCCTGATCTTGGCACCGAGTGCAGCACATTCGCAGCGAATAACCAGAAACGCCAGCTATCACTTGACGTTTGCGGGGATTTTGAGTCCCCTGCGTCTTCCATTCCGCCACTCCGGCTAGAGCCTTTTCACAACTA